>NZ_JBEOSJ010000001.1:0-1411 GCF_040302905.1 Streptomyces sp. NPDC096193
CACGGCGACGCACCTGACGTACGACGTTCTCTGACAGCGTCCGTGGAGTCGGTGCTCGCCTAGGCTGATCGGATGTTCAATCGGTTGCAGGTCGGCCCGCGGCCCGGGACGCAGGTCGGTCGCCGGGCGACGTGCTTCAGACGACGCTGAGCAGGGAGTCGTCCTGCGGGCGGGCGCCCGGGAGCCGGTGGCGTGCGGCGATGAGTGCGGCGTCCACGTCACGCGTACCGGTGGAGACGCACAGGGTGTAGGCGACGTCGTCCATGCGACGCCGGACCTCCGGGCCTCCGGCCTCGGCGTGCAGGACCTTCAGCGTCTCGTACTGCTCGATGAGGTTCTGTAGTACCGCAGGGTGGGCCATCAGCACGGCAGGTCTCCTTATCCGTCATGCTCCGTCACGGTGGGACACGACGTCCCGCTCGTCAGCCGCGTACCCCTGCGAAACCCATGCATTCCACACGGGTTACGGACACGGCTTCAACAGGCCTTCACAGCGCAGAAGTTGCTCGACCCCATGTCGCGGGCAAGCGTGGTCGATGGAGTGAGCACCCCTTCGTCGGCGGAACCGCGTGTCCGGGGAGGAGGGGACACCGCCACCCTGCGTCACACTTCGCTCACACAGAGCTGCCGCGGCCCGCCAGGGTGCCGCGGCAGCTCCGTTCATGCCGTCGGTCCTCCCGAGGGATGGGTCCCTTCCCCCTGGGTACCCGCAGCGAAGCAGCGGTGGGGTCATGAACTGCGCTTCAGCGCCCGGCTGGGAGCGAAACCTCAGTACGACGACCGCACAGCACACCCCGCCGACGAAGCGAGGAGGGAAGGTGAGCAGCGGTGACCATCTCTGAGCGCCGCGTAGAGCACGGCGAATCCAAGGAATCAGTGAGCGACCTGGTCTCCCAGGCGTCGCAGCAGTTGTCGCAGCTCGTCCGCGAGGAGCTGCGGCTGGCGCAGGCCGAGATGACGCAGAAGGGCAAGCGGTTCGGCAAGGGCGGCGGCATGTTCGGTGGCGCCGGCATCGTGGCCTTCATCGGGCTTCAGGCCCTCGCTGCCACCGCCATCGCCGCGTTGGTACTGGTCCTGCCCCTGTGGGCGGCCGCATTGATCATCACCGGCGTGCTGTTCGTCATCGCGGCGATTCTCGCGGCGATGGGCAAGAAGCAGGTCGGTATGGCCACACCGCCCACTCCCGAGCGGGCGATCGACAGTGTCAAGGCCGATGTGGCCGAGATCAAGGAGAGGGCACACCGATGAGTGGCAAGACCGGGCCGAAGGACTCCCCCACCCCCGACGAGTTGCGTCGCCAGGTGGAGGGCACTCGTGAGGAACTGGGCCGCACCGTGGAGAAGCTGGCCGGAAAGGCAGATGTGAAGGGTCAGGCGCAGGAGAAGGCGGCCAAGGCGAAGACGCAGGTCCA